>NZ_JBEGIK010000002.1 GCF_040675855.1 Microbacterium sp. LWH3-1.2 | reverse complement strand
TCTCGGTCGGACGCACGAGTGCGGGGTCCAGCTCGATGCCTGCGCGCTCGAGCGCGCGGACATACCCCTTGAGGCGCAGATTCGCCGAGCTCGCCTCGTCGCCGCCGTGAAGGTCGGCGCCGATCAGGGCGATCCGGCGGCGGCCGATCTCGAGGAGATGATCCACGGCGGCCTCGGCGGAGGAGGTGTTGTGCATCGTGACGTGATCGGTCGGCCCGCCGAAGATGCGCTCGCCCAGCAGGACGATCGGCCCCTCCACGGCGAGGGCGGCGGCATCCTCCTGTCCGAGGCTCACGGGACTGAAGAGGAGACCGTCGAGGAAGCGGGGGCGGCTCGTCGACACCGCGAGCAGCTCTCCTTCGCGCTGACCGCTGGTCTGCTCGACCATGACGCCGAGACCGCGCTTCTCGGCGGCGCGGATGACGGCGTCGGCGAGCTCGGCGAAGTAGTTCTCGCGCAGCGACGGGACGGCGAGGCCGATCACGCCGGTGCGGCCGGAGCGCAGCCCGCGCGCCGACAGGTTCGGGCGATAGTCGAGCTGCTCGATCGCCTCGTTGACGCGATCGCGTGTTCCCGGGCGCACGTGAGGGTAGTCGTTGATCACGTTCGACACGGTCTTGATAGAGACGCCGGCAACCCGTGCGACGTCATGCATCGTCGGTCCCATCGATGCTCCCGCCTGCCGTTCGAACCTCTGTACTCTACTGCCCGCCCAGCGAAGCCCGCGGTCGTCCGCGCGGTTGCCACTCATTCGCACGAGGAGGAAATGCAACGTTGTAAACTAGTGTACCTTGCGGGTATGACGTCATCGAGGACGAAAGAATGCTGAGTTCGAAGGACTGGCCGATCGCGGCGGCAATGCTTCCGCTCGGGGACGCCCACCCCGTCGATGGACCGGAGTCGTCCGCGCAGCGCTGGCTGACGGATCTCATGGAGGTGAGCGACGAGGGGTTCTCGGAGGTCGATCTCACCGACTCCTGGACCCGGTACGGTGACCTCGACGGCGACCACGTCGAGGCCCTGCGCGACTGCCTGAGGTCGACGGGGCTGACCCCCGCCTCCCTCTCGGCCATTCGCCGCAGCGTGATCGACGAGCAACACGGCCAGGAGCACCTCGCCTACGCGCACCGGACGATCGATTTCGCCGCCGAGCTCGGCATCCCGATCGTGTCGGTGGGGCTTCATCGCGCACTCACGCCTTCGCAGCGGGAACAGCTGTGGTTCTGGACGGCTGAGGGACACCGGGACCCCTTCGGAGACGATGACGCCTGGGCGCTCGCCGTCGGGCGCTTGCGCGAGCTCGGGCGGCACGCGGACGAGGCGGGGCTGCTGCTCTCGCTCGAGATGTACGAGCACACCTTCCTGGGCAGCGCGGAGTCCTCCGTGCGCCTCGTCGAGGACATCGGCCTGGACGCCGTCGGCCTCAACCCCGACATCGGCAACCTCATCCGGCTCCATGAACCCGTCGAGGACTGGCGGGCGATCGCGGAGGCGACCATGCCCTACGCCAACTTCTGGCACGTGAAGAACTACTCCCGCGACGAGGATGTCGCTGCCGGTCTGTACTCGACCGTCCCGACGTCGCTCGAGCTGGGCGTCATCAACTATCGCGAAGCGGTGAAGATCGCCCTGCGCGCCGGTTTCCAGGGCGTCATCTGTGTGGAGCACTACGGCGGAGACGGGCTGAGCGTGAGCGCCACGAACCGCGATTACCTACGCGATCGCGTGCTGCCCCGACGGGAGTACGCGGCGGGCAGCAGCAGAGTGCGCCAGACGGGCGCGTCGGCGGTGCCGCGGTGACCCGCGTCCTGGGCGACGCCGACGCGTTCGTCGCAGACGCCCTCCGAGGCTTTGCGCGCGCCCACGCGGACGAGGTCTCGCTGGTCGACGGAGGGGTCGTGCGGGCGAACCCGATCGAGCCGGGAAAGGTCGCGGTCGTCATCGGTGGCGGCTCGGGGCACTACCCGGCCTTCGCCGGGTACGTGGGGACGGGCCTGGCGGCAGGCGCCGTGTGCGGCAACGTC